>NZ_JBFAWD010000002.1:563351-563568 GCF_040680135.1 Nocardia sp. NPDC052112
CGTGTCCGAGTCGAGGGCGAGGGCGAGGGCGCGGCCATCGAACGTGTTTGAGTCGTCGAAGGGTCTGCACGGCAGTGGCGAGTTCGCCTCGCGTGTATCAGGTGTCGAACGCCCCGCCATGAGTGACCACCGCGGAGCGAGGCTTATGAGCGAGGAGTTCGCGGCCGTCTCGTGTCCGAGTCGAGGGCGAGGGCGAGGGCGCGGCCATCGAACGTGT